>NZ_JBHTZI010000001.1:963904-1003520 GCF_042790355.1 Rhodococcus sp. NPDC056743
ACCGGGCCAACCTGTATCGGGTTGACGTAAATAACAGCTGTGGGTTTATAATACCACAAATTTTGCACGTGTGTTGTGCCCTTTTGTTAACCGCCCGCGGTTAACAAAGGCGCACAGCAGTTTTTGCTCGTTTCAGGATCTGCATCAGCTTCACCAATGCCGAGAACTTCGCGAACACCGAACGAGAGACGACGGAGCCGAATGCTGCGGAGTCCGTCGCGTCGAACGCGTCGAGCAGATCGCGGAAGCTCTCGATCTGCTTGACCATCGCGTCGAGATCGACGTGGGTGACGGCGTCGGCCGCACGCAGAGCAAGCAGGTACTGCGGCGCCGTCACCAAGGCAACTGCCGGGATCTTGCGCTCGAACAGCGGTTCGCCCTCACCGAAGTGAATGACGGGGCCGGGGGCGACGATTCGGCGGTCGCCGCTACCGATGTCGCGCCACAGTGGTGCGACGAGGTCGTGTACTTCCCGGCTGGTTGCGTACAGAAGCTCTGGTTCCGGGGTGGCGTCCAACGAGTAGCTGCAGGCTGTGGTGTCCTCCGTGTCTCCCAGTGCGCCGAGGTGTTCGATCGCGACCCCGGCTACTGCGCGCGCCTGACCGGTTTCGCCCTTCCACATCTCGGGGTGCGCTTCGAGCCACGTGGACGTTGCCTGCCCGTGCTTCGACACCGCTGGAATGCGCAGGTGGCCGGTGGTCAGTACGAAGACGTACGACCGTCGATGCGGCTGGGCAACGGCATGGCGAGCCAACTCCATCATGCCCAAGTGGCCGTTCTCCTCGACCCCGTTGGTGCCGTCACTGTGCGTGATGACCAGGATCGTTTCCTCGGGCGACGAGCCCGGGGAGACGGCCCACACGGTGTCGGTTGTAGTTCCGGGATGCAAGGTCGCGTTCAGAACCAGAGTCGCCTGCTGACCGGAACGGGCGGCGGCAACCACCTGTGCGCCTTCGGCGCCGGCGACCCATAACGCCGGAATGTCGTGATACGGCTGGGTGAACGGAAGGTACTGTCCCAGAGCGTTGTCCGGGGCAATGTCGCGCCAGACGGCGATCACGCCGACGACGCCGGCTTTGCGCGCCTTATCGAGCTTTGGCCCCAACAACGTTGCGGAGAGGACGGGATTGCGCAGGGTCTCGTCCGTCTCCATCGGTCCCCACTCGCTCACCAGCAGCGAACGTAGGAGGTCGATGTGGGGAACTTCGATCACCGCGATAGCGCCTTTGGCCTTCGACCACGACGGGCGTTTGGCCTCGAGATAGACCAGAGGTGCCGTGATTCCAGCCGACCCGGTGAGTCCGGAGTAGGGGAACGCAGACGAGACTCGCACCGGTCCGGTCGGCAGGTCGATGCGCAGTCCGTCGGCGCTCCGAGGTAGATCCCAACGCTCGAAGGTGTGCGAATCACGGTGAACCTCGAGTCCGAGTTCCGCGAATTCCCGAGCTACTTCTTCTACGACCGCATGATGCGCGTCGGTGCCGGTCAAGCGCGGACCGAGCGCGTCGAGGCGTCGTTGCGCGGAGAGAAGTAGGTCGCGGTCGACGCTCTCGCCGTGTGTCATGCGAATGCCTTTCGTGGGGGCTTCTTGGCAAATATCGAGTGCCATAACGCGAATCGGACCGTACCGTATGACGTGGCACCGAGAGTCCACGGCGAAAGAGGCTTACGTTGGCTACCTATTTGTACAGGCTTGGGAAGTTTGCATTCCGTCACAAGTACCTTGTGTTGGCAACGTGGGTCATTGTCATCGCGATTGTCGGCGGCGCGATCGGCGCCACGAGCCCGACGTTCTCGAAGGAATTCAACCTTCCCGGCACGGATTCCCAGCGTGCCACCGAACTGATGAACGGGAATTTTGCGGCTGCTGCCGAGCAACAAAGTAAGGCATCCACCAGCATTCTCGTCGCGGCCGACGACGGACTTGCCGCGCACAGTGATCAGATCGACCAACTGATCGCGCAGGCAAAAACTCTCCCGGACATCGTTGACCCCGAGACGATCGTCAATCCGGTCGCCTTGGCGGCTGCCGAACCGGCTCTTGCTTCCGCCGTGCTGGGCGACGACGGCAAGGTCGGCTTGATCCAGCTCAACCAGTCGATCCGCATCGAGGATCAGACGCAGGCCAACAAGACGGCTTTTCTTGATCTGATGGCCAAATTCCGTACCGGCGGTTTGCAAGTCGAGGGAACCGGTTCGTTGATGCAGGTCCAGACTGCCGGTGGCCTGTCGGAGATGCTCGGCTTCGCGGTGGCGTTCATTGTGATGATCGTGGCCTTCGGCGCGCTGGTCGCGGCGTTCATTCCGCTGTTCACGGCAATTCTCGGAATTGCACTCGCAACGCTGAGTGTCACACTCGGTGCGGGCTTCTTCGACATCAATGAAGGTGTTACGGGCATCGTGTCGATGATCGGCATCGCCGTCTCGATCGACTACGCGCTGTTCATCGTCTCGCGGTATCGCAGTGAGCTCAATCTGGGCGGCAGTAGGGAAGCAGCAGTCGGTCGTGCGGTGGGCACGGCCGGTTCATCCGTCGTCTTTGCCGGCCTGACCGTTGTGGTTGCGTTGGCAGCGCTGGCCGTGGTCGGCGTTCCGATGATCACCCAGATGGGGATATCGGCTGCGATTGCCGTCATCATCGCAGTGTTGGGCGCAATCACGTTGATCCCGGCTGTGCTGGGGCTTTTCGGACGATTCGCGTTTTCCCCACGCATTCCCGGACTACGCCACGGTGACGAGCCCGAATCGATGGAATCGAACGGGCACAGGTGGGCGAAGGTAGTCACCAAGTACCCGTGGCCGATCGCCGGCATCGCGTTGGTTCTCCTGGTGATCGCCGCGATTCCGATGACAAAGCTCGAGCTCGGCCTTTCCTTCACTCAGGACGAGGAGCAACCCGCTCTGGCGCTGATGCAGCGCGGTTTCGGCGAGGGTGTCAACGGTAAGTTGTTCGTGGTTCTCGACGCGCCTGCCGGTACGGACATCACACCGATCGCTACAGAGACGATCGCGTACATCAAGGGCCTGGACAATGTTGCCACGCCGGATCTCCTGATGTGGACCGGCAACGGTCCGGACGCGGCAAATCCGATGGTCGGAGCCAACTCGGCCCTGATCGCCGTCACCCCGCAGCTGTCGCCGAGCGGTCCCGAAACTCACGCGCTGATGGATCAGATCCGCGAATACGGATCGACGGTGAAGGACGAGGGCGCCGAACTCGGTGTCGCGGGCCAGACGGCGATTGTTGCCGACATGTCGTCGAAACTCAGCTCCGCACTCATTCCATATCTGATTGTGGTCGTCGGTTTGGCGTTCATCATCATGATGGTCGTCTTCCGTTCGATCCTGGTGCCGCTGACGGCAACTCTCGGATTCTTGTTCTCCATCTGCGCCACATTCGGCGCCACGGTGGCGATCTTCCAGGAGGGTGCTTTCGGGCTGATCCAGCACACCCAGCCGATCATCTCGTTCCTGCCGATCTTCATGATCGGTGTGGTCTTCGGTCTGGCAATGGATTACCAGGTTTTCCTCGTGACTCGAATGCGTGAGGAGTACGTGCACGGGTTGTCGGCAAAGGAGGCCATCATCTCGGGTTACACCCACGGAGCACGGGTCGTTGCGTCGGCGGCAATCATCATGATCTCGGTGTTCGGCGCGTTCATGTTGTCGTCGGAAACCACCAGCAAGATGATGGGCTTCGGACTGGCAGCGGCAGTCTTCTTCGACGCCTTCATCATTCGCATGATCGTTATCCCCGCGGTCATGTCGATTCTCGGAGATTCGGCGTGGAAGCTACCGGCCTGGCTCGACAAGATCCTGCCCAACGTCGATATCGAGGGTGAAGCTATCCGGCTCATTCCGATCGAACAGGATCCTGACTCGGATCCGGTACCGGTCGGGGTATAGCGGGCGGCCTTCGCAGTCCTGGGTAATTGATTCTCCAATGGAAACCATCCGGTTGGTAACAAAATTCGGTGCCATCGCGACAGGTCCTGGGAGAGGCACCGCCTTCCGGGCGTGCATATGACGGAGACTGCGAGGGCTGGTGGCCGAGGAGAATTCGGGTTCCGATCGGACCGAAAAGTGGACGACCGCGCTCACTGTCGTGTCGTTGATGGCCGGCGGCATCGTCTTTGCCGGCGTAGTCGATCGGTGGAGTGGTTCGGACTTTGGTGAACCGGCTGCGTCGTCCGTTGGTACGACGCAGCCGACCGAGGAGATGCAGTCCGACAAGAATGCCGAGTACACCTACGTCACTCCGACAGTGGTGTACCCGACGAGCATCCCGGGATGCACAACCGTCGAGGCGCCCGACGACAGTTTGTCGGCTATCTCGTACTGGTCGACCGGGTCGCAAACCTACGACGATCCACGGTTCCCGTGGTTCTCCGGGCCCAAGGCAACCGTGATGTCCGAAGCAGTTCAGCGGTCTTTGCCGACATCCGCCGTGATCGAGTTCGCCAGCCCGGATGAATCGTTGAACTTCGGGCCTCTTCACGTTCCGTCGGAGTCATCCGAACTGCCCGAGGGGTTCTCACTCGAGGAAATGGCAGATACGACGGCATCCGCGACGCTGGTCCGGGACGGAAAGGTCGGAGCACTCAGCATCCGGATGACGTCCCACACCGGTCCGGTTCCCCCGTGTATTGCCGGCTCGCTCGTCGAGCGTCGCACCCTCGCCGACGGTTCGGTCGTGGACGCGCAGGACACGTGGAGCGAAACCAACGGCGTTCGCACCCTGTCGCGTTCGGCGCTTCTGTACGGCGCGGACAAGACGTTCATCCAAGCGAGTGCGACCGATTCGGTCTATCCCGGTGGTCCCGAGGTGGAGATCAGTGGCGTGGTTCCGTTGACCGTCGACGAGCTGATCGGACTGGTCAGCCTTCCGCAACTGCGCATTACGGCTCCGGTTCCACCCGGTACAGCCCCGATGGTGCCAGGTTGTCAGGGATCGACGCCCGACCCGTCAGGGAGGCAGTTGGATCGGGGCACCGTCGAGGAGCTGGGAAGGACTCTTGAATCCGGTTGGCGCGCGGCACCTCCCGGAATGCCAGTTCTCGAACCCACTCTTGGGACGTTGGTTCTAGCCGAGCGCGACAGAACGACTGCTTGTCAGGATCTTGTTGCGCGATCAGGCGGCAACGAGTCGGATCTGAGTATTTCGATCACCAGCGGGCAGAGCCTTCCCAAGGCGCCGAACAAATACGACCCTTCGTACGACGGGCATCCGATCTCGGTAACGGAGGTTGATGGTGGTGCCGTGATCGTGCGCGACCAGCGCCAGTACTCGGTCATGTCGATGGGGAATGGCGACAGCACTCGCGAAGCGACGAGTGAGCAGAGTCGGTCGGTGACAGTGACGCAGCCGAATGGCACGCAGGTGTCGGTTCGTTCGTCGGCAGCGACTCCGAACGCTCCGATGACGTTCGAGCAGTTGGAGTTTCTCGCAACGATCGACGGGCTGGAGATTCGATGACCACGCGGCTTTCCCCACGAACCCGTCTCCGTATCGCGGCAGCGGCCGCGGTAGTGACCGTTGCCGCAGCGGTGCTCACCGTGATCGACGCGGGAAACCGTGCCCAGTCTATTGACGTCGGGTCACTTCTGTGGGCCGTCGACGCCGCCGAGGTTCTCGGACGAGAATTTGCTATCTTTCGCAGCCCGCTCGGCGGAACCGAATTCAACATGGAGATGGGTGGATTCATCGACGCGGACTCGGTTGTCGTGACCATGGCCGGCATGCCGGATCGGCAGTCGTACTCACTCGACGACGCGGAGCTGGTCGCGCTCGATGCGGCGGACGGTTCGGTGCGCTGGCGGAGCTCGGCCGTCGATATCGGTGGGTGTTCTCCGACAGTGCTCGACGGTTCGCTACTGTGCTACTCCGGGCCGTATGTTTCCGTCGGTGAGTATTCGATTTTCGACATCGAGAGTGGCGAGCGTCGAGACGTAATCACCCCGTGGTCTCCGATCATTGCGGTTGTCTGGGGTGACAGCATCTTGGCACTCGAAGGTGATGTCGAGAGCAACGACGTTCGTGTGCACAGCGGAACCGTTGACGATCCGGAAGCCAACTGGTCCAAGGCATTCGATGTCGGAGGATCGTGGGAATCCGGCTACGTGGAGCCGGTGATGTCGGTGCGCGGCGACCTGGGCCTGATTTCCCTCGACGAGACTCTGGGTTTCGATCCGAAGACCGGCGATCAGCGGTGGTTGTACGGCTACACCACGTGCTCGACTACCCACACATCCTCCGACGGTGTCACTTTGGTTTCAGAACGTGACTGCGAAGGCGATGGGCAGGCGAGGAGCGAGTACGCGATTGACCAGTACGGGCACGAATTTGCCAGGGCGGATTCACCGCCAGCCGGATCGGGCTCGTCTTTCAGCTGGCGCTACAGCCGCGATGAGCCGTCCGGGGAGACAATTCCGATCATTCTGGGGGACAGCGGCTTCGACAGAAAGACCGGGGAGAAGCTGTGGACCAATCGCGAGGTGTTCGGGTCCGCGCGATCCCTGGCGGTGATCGGAGACGTGGTTACGGTGACTGGCACCGATGCCACAATCCGCGTCGTTGATCTGTTCAGCGGGGAGGTGCTGTGGGATACCCGGACCGAACGAACCGGCGACGTTTCGTGGAACGGTGACCTCGTCGTCGACGAAGGAGTTGTGTACGGAGTGAATGCACGAACAGGTCAGCGTACCTGGGAGGTTAGCGTGGAACCCGACGGAGACGACGGCTTCGGCAGTTGGGTACAGCCGCGCGAGTTGTGGGGAGGAGAGCGGGTGCTGTTGCGCGTGAGCGAAGACCGCATTACGGCGGTGAAAGGTTCGTAAGTGCTTCGGCAATTCCGGTGACGGGATCACGGCCGGTAAGCGGTGGATTTCATCGCCGCACTCACGCCCGATGTAAAGGATTACGGCAGAATAGCTACGAAACGCAAAAGGCCACTGTAAGCGCATAAAACCGTGGCGGTCGTGTCTGGTGGCCGTGTACTTCAGGTTGCATCTCGGACAATAATTCGGGCAACAGGCGACTGTTACCTGTAACTGTGGTTATTGTTCGACTGGGCGGAGATTTTTCGGCCGCACGCATGCACGACATGTGAGAGGGGCTGTCATGGGACAGATCATCGGGACCATCATTTTCGGCGCAGTTATCGGAATCCTTGCGCGCCTGGTGCTGCCAGGTAAGCAGCAGTACGGGATAATCATCACCGTCGTCCTCGGTATTGCCGGAGCATTGATCGGATACTGGGTCTGGGGTGCGATCTCGGACAAGGGAGATACCGGCGGAATCGACTGGATTCGCTGGATCATCAGCATCGCGGCGGCTGCAGTTCTGTCCCTCGGCTACAGCGCCGTGACGGGCAAGAAATAGGCATCTCGCTCGGCCTGAAATGTGCGCTCTCCCGGAAGGGAGGGCGCACATTTGTCTTCCCCGCCTCTCGAGCGAAAGGTACGTGCGTCGCCTTGGATGCGCCGAAAGGTACGTTCGCTCGAATGGGGCGGGTCAAAAAGCCGACAAAGGCCCCAGATTAAAGCCCGCGCTGAAGACGTAGGGCGTTGAGAAACTGAGCCGGCAGTTCGAGTTCGACGTTTTTGTCGTCGGCGTGGGGGAGAGCTTTGATCTTGGCGAATTCGTCGTTGAGACGCTCCATCTTGACGTCGAGGCGGTGCGCGGCGGCGGCCGCCTCGGTGAGCTCGTCCAGCAGTTCGGCGGGCACGTCCCGGTTGTACTTGTAGTAGATCTTGTGCTCGAGACTGGCCCAGAAATCCATTGCGATGGTACGAATCTGGAGTTCGATCGGCACGTGGCGGACGCTGTCGCTCATGAAGACGGGCACTTCGACAATGAGGTGCAGACTCTTGTATCCGTTGGGCTTGGGGTTGGCGATGTAGTCCTCACGCTCGATCACCCGTAGATCGGACTGGCTGGTGAGCATTTCGGCGATCCGATAGGTGTCGGAAATGAAGCTGCAGGTAATGCGCACGCCGGCGATGTCGAAGATATTCTTCGAGATGTCCTCGATGGTGATCGGGATGCCGAGTCGCTCGGCTTTGCGCATGATGCTCTCGGGCGTCTTCACCCGAGATGCCACGTGTTCGATGGGGCTGTACTGATTGATGTGGGTGAATTCGTCCTTGAGGATATTCACCTTGGTCATCAGTTCGGCGATACCGAATTGGTACAGCATCATGAATCGGGAGAACTCGGTTCGCAGTTCGGCGAAGTCCGTTCGACTCATCGCACTGCTGTCTTCCACGTTCGGCACGGCACCCTCATCTGTTAGCTGGTGCAACCAGTCTGCCACTGTTTTTGCGGTGTCCGGTTCACGGCGTGCGCAGTGCGGCGAGCGTCATAGTGCGCAAGACGCGGCGCGTCCGGGCCGGCGATGCCGGGTTGGCACTGTGCGGAGTCGAGTTGATCAGGCCGAATGTTGCGTGAGCCTTGATTCGCGCGTCGGCTTCCTCGATCGTCGGATCAAGCTGTTCGAGGACACCGACCCACAGTTCTACGTATTTGCGCTGCGTCTGACGGACCTGCCGTCGCGCGTCGGCCGGCAGGCTTTCGAGGTCGCGATCCTGGATGCGGATCAGGTCCGGTTCGCCGAGCGCGAAGTCGAGATGGAACTCGACGAGGGCGTCGAGCGCGTCCGTCGGTGAGTCGGCTGTCTTGGTTGCCGCCGAGCCGCCCTCGTACAGTCGCGTGCTGATCCCGACGAGCAGTTCGACCAGGACGGCATCCTTGTTGGGGAAGTGCCGGTAGACGGCGGGTCCGCTGATGCCGACCGCTGCGCCGAGATCTTCGAGGCGAACGCTGACAAATCCGCGTTCGGCGATCAGGCGGGCGGCGGCGCCGAGGAGCTGACGCCGGCGATCTGCCTTCATTTGATCGCGACGTGTCGGAGCGGCTACCTGGTCAGACGGCATTCTCTCGATCTTTCTCGGTGGGAGATCTGGACAACTCAGTTAATCATAGTTAATCTAGTTTCAGTTATCGAGCATTAACTCATGGCGAAGGCGGCGGGATGACTCCCAGTGGAATCACGCAAGGGTCGGGATACCGATCCGATCACACCGTTCTGGTGGAAGAACTGAAGAAGAAACTGGCTCAAGCCGCCCTCGGCGGAAACCAGAAATCGAGGGATCGGCACGTCAGTCGAGGGAAGCTGCTGCCGCGGGATCGGGTGGATTCGCTGCTCGATCCGGGTAGTCCCTTCCTGGAGTTGTCACCGCTGGCTGCGAATGGCCTGTACGACGACGAGTGCCCCGGCGCCGGCGTCATTACCGGTATCGGCCGAGTGTCGGGACGAGAGTGCGTCATCGTTGCCAACGACGCCACGGTCAAGGGTGGCACCTACTACCCGATGACGGTGAAGAAGCACCTGCGCGCGCAGGAAGTGGCGCTGCAGAACAATCTTCCCTGCATCTACCTCGTCGATTCCGGTGGAGCCTTCCTGCCGCGCCAGGACGAAGTCTTCCCGGACCGTGAGCACTTCGGCCGGATCTTCTACAACCAGGCGACGATGAGCGCCAAGGGGATTCCCCAGATCGCCGCGGTTCTCGGTTCCTGCACGGCCGGCGGCGCCTACGTACCGGCAATGAGCGACGAAGCTGTGATCGTCCGCAATCAGGGCACCATCTTCCTCGGCGGCCCGCCGCTGGTGAAGGCTGCCACCGGTGAGATCGTGACGGCCGAGGAACTGGGCGGCGGCGATCTGCACTCCAAGGTTTCGGGCGTCACCGACCACCTGGCCGAGGACGACCGCGACGCACTTCGTATCGTGCGCAACATCATTGCCACGCTCGGCCCCCGTTCCGAGCGTCCGTGGGACGTAGTCTCCACAGTCCCGCCCGTCGCCGATCAGAGTGAGCTCTACGACGTCGTCCCGACCGATCCCCGTACTCCGTACGACGTGCACGAGGTGATCACCAAGCTTGTCGACGGTGGCGCGTTCCAGGAGTTCAAGGCTGAATACGGCAAGACGCTCGTCACCGGTTTCGCCCACATCGAGGGCCATCCGGTCGGCATCATCGCCAACAACGGTGTGCTCTTCGGCGAATCAGCAATGAAGGGTGCACATTTCATCGAACTGTGTGACAAGCGCAGTGTTCCCTTGTTGTTCCTCCAGAACATCGCCGGCTTCATGGTGGGACGGGACTACGAGGCGGGCGGCATCGCCAAGCACGGCGCCAAGATGGTCACGGCAGTTGCGTGCGCACGAGTTCCGAAGCTGACGGTTGTCATCGGCGGCTCTTACGGCGCCGGCAACTACTCCATGTGCGGACGCGCGTATTCGCCTCGCTTCCTGTGGATGTGGCCGAATGCACGTATCTCGGTCATGGGCGGCGAGCAGGCTGCTTCTGTGCTCTCGACGGTTCGCAGCGAGCAGCTCGACAGCGCGGGTAATCCATGGTCGGCCGAAGACGAAGAGGCCTTCAAGGCGCCGATCCGTGAGCAGTACGAGGCGCAGGGCAATCCGTACTACTCCACTGCGCGACTCTGGGACGACGGTGTCATCGACCCCGCGGATACCAGAACTGTTCTCGGCCTGGCTCTCTCGGTGTGTGCAAACGCGCCGATCGAGCCGGTCTCCTACGGCGTCTTCCGGATGTGAGCGAAATGACTGAGTTGCGCACTATCGATACTGTTCTCGTGGCCAACCGCGGTGAGATCGCGGTTCGCGTGATCCGCACGTTGCGTGAGTTGGGAATTCGCAGCGTTGCCGTCTACAGCGACGCCGACGCGAATGCTCGCCACGTCCGGGAGGCCGACACCGCCGTCAATATCGGACCGGCCGCCGCGCGTGAAAGCTACCTCGTCATCGACAAGGTGATCGACGCGGCCAGGTCCACGGGCGCGCAGGGTATTCACCCCGGTTACGGCTTCCTGTCGGAGAACTCGGCGTTCTCGGCAGCCTGTGCCGCGGCCGGGATCGCCTTCCTCGGGCCTTCCGAGCGAGCCATCGAGGTGATGGGTGACAAGATCACCGCAAAGAATGCTGTGGCGGCATTCGATGTCCCGGTGGTCCCGGGTATCGCACGGCCGAATCTGACCGACGAAGAACTGATCGCGGCGGCCGAGGACATCGGCTACCCGGTGCTCGTCAAGCCTTCGGCCGGCGGCGGCGGTAAGGGTATGCGTCTGGTCGAGGACCCGGCGAATCTGGCGGAGGCGCTGCGCAGCGCTCGCCGCGAGGCCGCGTCGTCGTTCGGTGACGACACGCTGTTCCTCGAACGATTTGTCCTGCGGCCCCGGCACATCGAGGTTCAGGTTCTGGCCGATCAGCACGGCAACGTCGTCCATCTCGGTGAGCGTGAGTGCAGCCTGCAGCGGCGTCACCAGAAGGTCATCGAAGAGGCGCCGTCACCACTGCTGGATCAGGTGACTCGCGATCGCATCGGCGCAGCCGCGTGCAACACCGCTCGCAGCGTCGACTACACCGGCGCCGGCACAGTCGAATTCATCGTTTCGGCCGACAAGCCGGACGAGTTCTTCTTCATGGAGATGAATACCCGACTGCAGGTTGAGCATCCCGTCACCGAGATGGTCACCGGACTCGACTTGGTCGAGTGGCAGGTACGCGTCGCGGCAGGGGAGAAGCTGGCTTTCGAGCAGAGTGACATCACCCTGACCGGACATGCCATCGAAGCCCGCGTGTACGCCGAAGATCCGGGTCGCGGATTTCTACCGACCGGCGGCAGCGTCGTCGGTCTCGTGGAGCCGTCGGGATCCGGTGTGCGCGTCGATTCGGGCCTGCTCGAGGGAACTGTCGTCGGTAGCGACTACGACCCCATGCTCAGCAAGGTCATCGCGCACGCGTCCGACCGTGCTGGTGCGCTGCGCAAGCTCGATCGCGCGCTCGGCGACACCGCGGTTCTCGGCGTGGTCACCAATATCGAGTTTGCGCGCTTCCTCCTCGCCGATCCGGATGTGATCGCGGGCAACCTCGACACCGGTCTGCTCGATCGCCGGGTCGAAGACTTTGTCGCGGCGGACGCCACCGACGAGGTCCTCGTTGCCGCTGCGGCCTATCGCTGGCTGGCGCGGTGGACCACTGCGGCATCGGTGGATCCCTGGGACGTTCCCAGCGGCTGGCGCGTCGGGACTCCGGCTCCGACCAGCATCCGCCTGTCGGCCGGAACCCGCATTGCGCACGTGTCGATAGTCGGTACTCCCGCTGACGCAAAGGTCGAGGTCGAAGGTTCACAACCGCAGGCCTTCAGCGCAGTCTTGACGGGATCGGAACTGGTTGTGGTCATCGACGGGCACAGGCACACGTTTGTCGTCGCCGAGACCGACGGCGGACTGTGGCTGGCCGGCGGCGGAACCTGGCATGTCCGCGAAGTTGCCGAGGTCAGCGTTCGAGGCGACGACGCGCACGCCGGTGACGCCGAAATCGCCAGTCCGATGCCGGGTGCTGTGATCGCGGTCAACGTCGAGAGCGGCGCCGCAGTGTCGGCGGGGCAGTCACTGGTGGTTGTCGAGGCAATGAAGATGGAGCACTCGCTGACCTCGCCGATCGACGGAACCGTGGAAGTGCTTGTCCGTCAGGGGGATCAGGTGATGGTGGATCAGATTCTGGCCCGCGTGGTACCTGCCCAAGACGAAGAGACTGCAGAAGAGACCGAGAACACGACTCAGAAGGAAGAAGCCTGATGTCCGATTACCTTGCCACCGGAGCGCTTCCGGACGAGTACCAGCAGCTTGCGAAAACCGTTGCGGACTTTGCCAAGACAGTGGTGGCGCCGGTTGCCGCCGAGCACGACGCCAACCACACCTTCCCGTACGAGGTTGTTGCCGGGATGGCGGAGATGGGCCTGTTCGGTCTGCCGTTCCCCGAGGAGTACGGCGGAATGGGCGGCGACTACTTTGCCCTGTGCCTCGCGCTCGAGGAACTGGGCAAGGTGGATCAGAGTGTCGCGATCACTCTCGAAGCCGGAGTGTCCCTCGGTGCCATGCCGATCTACCGATTCGGCAACGACGCGCAGAAGGAAGAATGGCTGCCGCAGCTCACCAGCGGCAAGTCGCTTGCTGCCTTCGGATTGACGGAGCCAGGTGCCGGTAGCGACGCCGGTGGAACCAAGACCACCGCAAAGTTCGACAGCGGCGAGTGGATCATCAACGGCAACAAGCAGTTCATCACCAACTCGGGTACCGACATCACGAAGCTGGTAACGGTCACTGCGGTGACAGGCGTCAAGGACGGTGGCAAGAAGGAGATCTCCACGATCCTCGTGCCGACCACGACACCGGGCTTCACGGCTGAGCCTGCATACAACAAGGTCGGCTGGAATGCGTCCGACACTCACCCGCTCACATTCGCGGACGTTCGTGTCCCCGAAGAGAACCTGCTCGGTGAGCGTGGCCGCGGCTACGCGAACTTCCTGCGCATTCTCGACGAAGGCCGTATCGCTATTTCCGCGTTGAGCGTCGGTGCCGCGCAGGGCTGCGTCGACGAGTCGATCAAGTACGCGAAGGAGCGCGAGGCATTCGGACGCCCCATCGGCCAGAACCAGGCCATCGCATTCAAGATTGCGCGCATGGAGGCTCGCGCCCACGTGGCCCGCACCGCGTACTACGACGCGGCTGCACTGATGCTGTCCGGCAAGCCGTTCAAGAAGCAGGCATCGATCGCCAAGCTCATTTCCTCCGAAGCTGCCATGGACAACGCTCGCGATGCCACCCAGATCCACGGCGGATACGGATTCATGAACGAATACGCCGTCGCGCGGCACTACCGTGACAGTAAGATTCTGGAGATCGGCGAAGGCACTACCGAGGTGCAGTTGATGCTCATCGCACGTGAGGCAGGGTTGTGACAAACTCTCAAATGAACAACGCAGAGACCAAGAAGATCACTCAGCGCGGACTCTGGTTCGAGGAGTTCGAACTTGGCGCGGTCTACGAACACCGCCCAGGTCGCACCGTCACCGAGGCCGACAACGTGCTGTTCACGACGCTCACGATGAATACGCAGGCACTGCACCTCGATGCCGCGTACAGCGAGGACACCCAGTTCGGTGTGCGCCTGGTCAATTCGATGTTCACGTTGTCCACGATCGTGGGGCTTTCGGTAGCGCAGTTGACGCAGGGAACCATCGTGGCGAATCTCGGGTTCTCGGACATCAGTTTCCCGAAGCCGCTCTTCCACGGCGATACCCTGTACGCGGAGACACTGATCGCCGACAAGCGTGAATCGAAGAGCCGCCCTGGTGAAGGCATCGTGACGTTGGTACACACCGGCCGAAATCAGCACGGCGACGTCGTGGCCGTTGCGACTCGAAAAACGTTGGTGCAGTTGAGGCCGCAAGGAGAATCGTCGTGACGTGGACTCCGCCCGGGCCGGCGTGGCTGTTCTGTCCGGCAGACCGTCCGGAGCGCTACGCGAAGGCGGCAGCGGCAGCCGACGTCGTCATTCTCGACCTCGAGGACGGCGTCGCGGCTGACGACAAGGAGGCTGCGCGCACCGCGCTGATCGACACACCGCTCGACCCGGACCGCACCGTGGTGCGCGTCAATCCCGTTGGCACCCGCGAGCACGAACTCGACCTCCTTGCCCTCGACGGCACCCATTACACGCGGTTGATGCTCTCGAAATGCGAATCAGCGGACGACGTCCTCTCGCTGGCCCCGGCCGAGGTCGTCGCGTTGGTCGAGTCACCGCTCGGCGCACTTGCCGTGCAAGAAATCGCATTGGCGGCCAACACAATCGGCGTGATGTGGGGCGCTGAGGACCTGATTGCCGGCCTCGGCGGTAATTCCAGCCGGCACCTGGATGGTTCGTACCGCGACGTCGCGAGGCATGTTCGCTCGAATACGTTGCTGGCAGCAAAGAGTTACGGCCGGCTGGCCGTTGATTCCGTGTACCTCGACATCAAGGATCTGGTGGGGCTGGGCGTCGAATCCGCTGACGCCGTTGCTGTCGGGTTCGATGTCAAGGTTGCGATCCACCCCAGTCAGGTCGACGTCATCCGCGCAGCGTTCGCGCCGTCGGAGTCGGAAATCGACTGGGCACAAAGGGTTCTTGCGGCCGTGGCTCACGAACGTGGTGTGTTTGCCTTCGAAGGAAAGATGGTGGACGCGCCAGTGCTGCGTCACGCCGAGAAACTGCTGCATCGCGCCGGTATCCTCCCCGAGTAAGGAGAACAACGCATGAGCAAAGTTGTGAGTTCGGCAGCCGATGCGGTTGCCGACATCGCCAGCCGAGCCACGCTTGCCGTTGGCGGTTTCGGACTGTGCGGAATTCCGGACGCGTTGATCGCGGCCATAGCCGTGGGCGCCGCCACCGATCTGGAAGTGTTCTCCAACAACTGCGGTGTGGACGACTACGGTCTCGGAATTCTCCTGAGTGCTCATCGCATTGCTCGGGTGACAGCGTCGTACGTGGGGGAGAACAAAGAGTTTGCACGCCAGTACCTTTCGGGTGAGCTGGAAGTCGAGCTGACACCGCAGGGAACCCTGGCCGAGCGTCTGCGTGCGGGAGGCGCCGGCATACCGGCGTTCTACACACCGGCCGGTGTGGGTACCCCCATCGAAGAGGGCGGGTTGCCGTGGCGCTACAACGCCGACGGATCCGTTGCCGTCGCATCTCCGCCCAAAGCGACCGCCGTTTTCGGGGATCGCCGCTATGTGTTGGAAGAAGCGATCACAGCGGATTTTGCGTTGGTGCATGCCGATTACGGCGATACCGAAGGCAACCTCGTCTTCAACAAGACCGCGATGAACTTCAATCCGCTTGCCGCCATGGCTGGTCGGATCACCATCGCTCAGGTGGAACATCTGGTCGAGCCCGGCGAGATCGACCCGGCGCACGTTCATCTACCTGGCGTGTTCGTCCAGCGCGTCGTACATACGGGTGTGCAGGACAAGAGGATCGAGAAGCGAACCGTCTCAGGAGGCGCCCAGTGAGTAGTTCGGAAGAAACTCGTGTCGGCTGGACTCGCCATGAGATGGCCGCACGTGCAGCCGCGGAGATGCGGCCGGGCGAATACGTCAATTTGGGGATCGGACTGCCGACACTGATTCCGAGCTACCTTCCTGAGGGCGTGAGGGTTGTCCTGCACAGTGAGAACGGCATCCTCGGCACCGGGCCGTACCCGACCGAGGATCAGGTCGACGCTGACCTCATCAACGCGGGCAAGGAAACCGTCACTGTGAATCCAGGCGCCGCGTTCTTCGACTCTGCACTGTCCTTCGGCATGATTCGTGGCGGGCACATCGATACTGCCGTCCTCGGCGGAATGCAGGTGTCGAGTACCGGTGATCTCGCGAACTGGATGGTGCCCGGCAAGATGGTCAAGGGGATGGGCGGCGCGATGGATCTTGTCCACGGTGCTCGTCGCGTGATCGTGGTGATGGAGCATACCGACCGGGAGGGAAACCCGAAGATCCTCGAGCGGTGCACTTTGCCGTTGACCGGCCAAGGTGTGGTACATCGCATCATTACCGACCTGGCCGTGCTGGATGTCACAACAGAGGGCATCGCCCTGGTGGAACTGGCACCGGGCGTCAACGCCGAGCACCTGCAGAATGTGACGGGCGTTACGCTCGTGTGAATGAGTTGTGAGGTAAGGGGAACGCGTCGGCGCAATGCCGGCGCGTTTCTTCGTGTGCATGGCCTCGTCCGGAGGCCGAACCGAATGGCAGCCGTCATTATGTCTGAATCAAAGCCCTGGTGAACAGCGTGAATACTCCGTTTTCGCCGAGCCTGTACATTGATCGAGCGGCTACGCGGGGGATTCGCGCGCGCGATAGCCCGTGCGGGAACAGTGTGATCGTGACCGTTGGATCGGGGGATGAGGGAGGGAAATGTCCGCTGGATTTGTCGGATCCCGCGGCGTGGCTTCGCGGTGGGTGAACGGTGGCTCGTTGCTGTAACGAACCTTCACTTCAAACTCGATATGTCTGGGTGTGGCTTTGTCATGCCTGCGGCCCATCGGAGATGATGGATCGTTCTGGCTCATTGAGGGTAGATGAGATCGGTACAAGTTGTGGCGAAGAGATGTGCGTCACAGCGTGTGCGTAATGGTGTGGAAGAGAGGCTGTGGGCGTGAAGTCGCTGGAAAACGGAAAACTGGAGAGCGGTAAGTCGGAGGTCGGCAGCTCGCCGGAAGAAGTTCAGCGATCGGGTGCATTCCCACTCTCGGCTGCACAGCTCGGAATGTGGTTCGCGCAGCACCTGGATCCCAGCGTCCCCGTCAACATCGCGCAGTACGTCGAACTTCGTGGCGCCTTGCAACTGAACGTGCTCCGGGCGGCGTGCGCCGACGCCGGCCGCGAAATCGGTTCGGCCTTCGTTCGGATCATCGAAGTCGATGCACAGCCTTTCCAGATCATCGACGACACACTGGACGACTCGGTCGGCTATGTCGACGTCCGTAGTGAGGCAGATCCGCACGACGCGGCAATGCGGTGGATGCGCGCAGACCGAAGCCGCCCGGTGGACATGCTCGAGGACCGGTTGATCTCGGCCACTATTCTGCGTCTCGAACAGGACCGCTACTACTGGTACACCCGGGTCCATCACACGATCCTCGACGGCTTCGGCGCTTCGACGTTTGTCACCCGTGTCGCCGAGTTGTACTCGGCCCGCGTCGAAGGCCGCGAGCCCACGCCCAACGAAGCATCCGACCTACGTGACGTGTACGAGGTCGACAACACCTACCGCAACTCCCAGCGGTTCGACACCGACCGAACCTTCTGGGCTGAGAAGATCGCCGACCTCGACGAGATTTCGAGCCTGGCCGGGCGTAGTGCCCCGCCGACGCCGGTCAGCCGCATCGACAGCGCCGCGTTGTCCAACCACGTGGAAGCACTGCTCGCGCGATTCCTCGAACGCGTCGAGAAGACGACGGTCGCCGGCACAGTGGTCGCAGCGTTTGCCGCGTACCTGGCTCAGATGACCGGAAGCGAGGACGTGTCGCTGTCGCTGCCCGTCTCGGGCCGCACCACTGCAGTGCTCCGCCGATCCGGCGGAATGGTGTCCAACGTGGTGCCATTGCGGTTGAGGATTACCTCGACGACAACTGTCCAGGAACTTCTCGACGCCGTCGGTAGCGAGATGTCCGGCGCCCTGCGTCACCAGCGCTACCGCCACGAAGACATGGTCCGCGACGGTGACGGTCCCGGTCAGGGCGGTTTCTTCGGACCGTGGATCAACATCATGATGTTCTCCACTGAACTTGCCTTCGGGCCACTGGTCGGTGAATTGCACATCTTGTCAACGGGCTTGATCGAAGACCTCGGCGTGAACCTGTATCAGAGCGTCGGCGACACCCGGACGCACATCGACTTCGAGTCGAATCCCAACCTGTATTCCGCGTCGGTCGCCGAGCGGAATCACTCGCGTTTTGTCGAGTTCCTCGAAAAGTTCATCTCGGCCGAAACGTCGCGCCGAGTGTGGGATCTGCCCATCGCATCCGAAGAGGAGCGCAAGAAAGTTGCGCTCTGGAATCGCACTGGGTATCACGTGCTTTCGCAGTCCATCACCGAACCGTTCGAACGACAGGTCGATCGAACCCCGGACGCCACCGCGCTGATCTTCGAGGGGAGTTCTCTCACCTACGCGGAGTTCGACGCCAAGGTCAACGGTCTCGCTCGCACACTCATCGGCATGGGTGTCGGGCCGGAATCACTTGTGGGCTTGGCGATTCGACGTTCCCTCGACCTCATGGTCGGACTGTATGCGATTGCGAAGGCCGGCGGCGCGTGGGTGCCGGTGGATCCAGACCATCCGGCAGATCGCACGGCGTACATCCTCGACTCCGCCCGGCCGGTGTGTGTTCTGACCACCGCCCGGGATCGGGTGGACCTGCCGCTCGGAACCCGCGTTCTCGAAATCGACCAACTCGACGATGCGGAACTCGACACCAGGCCCGTCACCGACTCGGATCGTGTGTCGCCCCTGCGATATTCGAACACGGCCTATGTCATCTACACGTCGGGTTCGACTGGTCGCCCGAAGGGTGTTGCAGTCACCCACGCGGCGATCAACAACCAGCTCCAGTGGATGAACTCCGAGTATCGCCTCGGCGCATCGGACGTGTATCTGCAAAAGACCGCGACCACGTTCGACGTGTCTCTGTGGGGATTCTTCATGCCGCTCCGGGTCGGTGCGACCCTCGTGGTCGCGACGCCCGACGGTCATCGAGACCCGATGTACGTTGCGGCCAAGATCGCGGAGCATCGCGTCACCGTCACGGACTTCGTCCCGTCGATGCTCACGCTCTTCACCGCGAATGCTCCTGCTGGATCATGTGATTCGCTGCGCCACGTCTTTGTCATCGGCGAGGCCTTGCCGCCCGAGACGGCTACGGCGTTCCGTGAACTGTGCAGCGCTGATCTGCACAACCTGTACGGCCCCACCGAAGCTGCGGTCTCGGTCACCTATTACGAGGCTCGCCGCTCCGACACCACTTCGGTGCCGATCGGCCTGCCGCAGTGGAACACTCAGGCCTACATTCTCGATTCGCACCTGCGTGCGACGCCGATCGGTCAGCCAGGTGAGCTGTACCTCGCCGGAGTGCAGTTGGCCCGCGGATACGTCGGTCGACCCGACCTCAGCTCCGATCGTTTCGTGGCAAACCCCTACGGTCCTGCCGGGGAACGGATGTACCGAACCGGCGACCTCGTGCGCCGACGTGACGACGGCAACCTCGACTACATCGGGCGCACCGACTTCCAGGTGAAGTTCCGCGGCCAGCGCATCGAACTCGGCGAGATCGAGACCGTGCTGCTCGCACATCCCGACGTCTCACAGGCTGTCGTGTTGGTGGTTCAGACCTCGACCGGCGATCAGTTGGTCGGATATATCGTGCCGAGTCCGGGCCGTTCCGTCGAATCAGCAGAGTTGAGCGAATTCGCGGGTCGAAGCCTGCCGTCGTACATGGTTCCGGCTGCGTTGACGGTCTTGGAAGCGTTGCCGCTCAACACCAGTGGCAAACTTGATCGTGCAGCGCTCCCGGAACCCGTCTTCGCCAGTGCCAAGCAGTACCGGGAACCGCGCACCGATACCGAACGGGTTGTGGCCGACGTCTTTGCCGACGTCCTCGGTGTGGAGCGAGTCGGTCTCGACGACGATTTCTTCGAACTCGGTGGAAACTCCTTGGTGGCAACACAAGTGGTCACCAGAGTCGGTTCCGCGATGGGCGTTCAGCTCGGTGTGCGTGAGCTCTTCGAGTCGACGACGGTGGCCACCCTCGCCGCTCGGGCCGAGTCGTTGGCGGGAAATGTCCGGCCGCTGGCACCGCTGGTCGCAAAGCCGCGTCCCGATGTAATTCCGGTGTCGCTGGCGCAGCAGCGAATGTGGTTCCTCAACAAGCTCGACCCGTCGACACCGGTCTACAACCTTCCGTTCACTGTGCGGCTGACCGGTACCGTCGATGTTGCCGCTTTGCACGCCTCGGTGATGGATCTCCTCGAGCGGCACGAGTCGCTGCGTACGCTCTATCCCGACACCAACGGCACCGCGCAGCAGGTGATTCTGCCGATCGACCAGGTGTCGATCGACCTGACTCCGCGGCGAACATCCAAGCGCGAGGTGCAGGCCGCTGCCGTCGAGATCGCCGGACGCGGATTCGACGTGGCAACCGAAATCCCGTTGCGCGTCACTCTGTTCGAGGTCACACCTACCGATTTCGTGCTCGTCATGGTGCTGCACCATATTGCGGCCGACGGCTTGTCGTTCCGCCCTCTGGCCCGCGATCTCCTGGTGGCGTATTCCGCACGGAGCGAGCACTCCGCACCGGCTTGGACGCCGTTGCCGGTGCAGTACGCGGATTACGCGCTGTGGCAACGTGCGGCCCTGGGGTCCGAAGATGATCCATCGTCGGAATCGGCACGCCAGATCGCTTTCTGGCGCGAGTCGCTGGCGGGGCTACCCGACCAGCTGGATCTGCCGACCGACCGCCCGCGCCCAGCTGTTGCATCCAACCGTGGGGCCAAGCACCACTTCCACATCAGCGAACGCACCACCCGCAAATTGAACGCGTTGGCCCGTTCGAAGAACGCGTCGCTGTTCATGGTGCTGCAAGCGGCGTATGCGGCGCTTCTCAGCCGCCTCAGCGGCACCACGGATATTGCCATCGGTGCTCCGGTCGGTGGTCGAGGTGACGAGGCGCTGAGCGATGTCATCGGGATGTTCGTCAACACCATGGTGTTGCGAACCGAGGTGGATGCGGGCGAGTCTTTCGACGAGTTGCTCGTCCGGGTTCGCGAGTCGGGTCTGAGTGCGTACGGACACGCGGACGTGCCGTTCGAGCGCCTTGTCGAGGTCCTGAATCCCGCGCGTTCCCAGTCGCGTCATCCGCTGTTCCAGGTTGCTCTGACCGCCGAGATCAGTGGACGCCGCCAGTTGCAGTTCTCGGGGATCACTGCGGTTGCCGCCGAACTGGAAGTGCCGGTCGCCAAGTTCGACCTCGAGCTGATGGTGTCGGAAAGCCCTGAAGGAAGCGAAGATTCAGATGTCCTGGACGCTACCTTCACCTATGCCACAGATCTGTTCGATGCGTCGACCGTAGCAACGTTTGCCACTCGCTTCGTCCGGATTCTCGACGCGGTCACCGCTCGACCGGCAACCACGGTCGGGGATCTCGAACTGCTCTCGCCGACGGAATTCGTCGACCTCACCTACGTGGCGTCCGACGACGCGATGGCGCGAGCGAGCCTGGCCGACATCTTCACGTCGGGTGCGGCCGATCCGGAATCGGTTGCGGTGCGATTCGAGGGACGTTCGGTTACCTACCGTGAGCTCGACGAGCAGTCGTCCCGGTTGGCCCGCGCTCTCATTGCGCGCGACATCGGTCCGGAAACCACTGTTGCGCTGGCATTTCCGCGATCCTACGACATGGTGCGCGCAGTCTGGGCAGTGGCCAAGACTGGTGCTGCCTACGTCCCGGTCGATCCGAACTACCCGGACGACCGTGTTCGCCACATGCTGTCGGATTCCGCGGCACGTATCGGCCTGACGTCCTCCGAATTCCTGGGGCAACTGCCGGACGCCACAGAATGGTGGGCACTGGACGAGCCGTCCACGGTGAGCCTCGTCGATGCCGAATCGGGTGCTCCGGTCGTCGATTCCGAGCGAACCACGCCCCTGCTCGATGCGCACGTCGCGTACCTGATCTACACGTCCGGTTCCACCGGAAAGCCTAAGGGTGTCAGCGTTACCCATGGTGGTCTCCGTGGTGTTCGTGATGCTGCGCAGCGTCGGTACGGCGTCGACGAGGAATCTCGGTTCCTGCACATCTGCTCGCCGAGTTTCGACCCGTCGGTACTGGAATGGATGGTGGCCTTCTCCACTGGTGCCACTCTTGTCATCGTTCCGCCGGCGATCATCGGCGGCCCTGAACTCACCACGCTGCTACGCGACGAGCATGTCACCCACGCGATTATCACTCCCGCTGTGCTCGGCACGATGGACGAGGCGCAGCTGCCGGAATTGGCCCTCGTATCCGTCGGTGGCGATGTCACCACGCCAGAACTGCTGGCAACGTGGCAGCCCGGGCGCGAGTATTTCAACGGCTACGGTCCCACCGAGACCACCATTATTTCGTCGTACGGGCACCTCACGGCCGGTCAGCCTATCGATATCGGCCGTCCCGTCGAAGGAATGTCGGCGCTTGTCCTCGACGAGCGACTTCACCCCGTCCCGGTCGGTACCAGGGGTGAACTCTATTTTGCGGGTGCGGCATTGGCCCGTGGCTACCACGATCGCTACGCGCTGACGTCGGAGCGGTTTGTCGCCAACCCGTACTCGTCCGACGGTTCCCGGATGTACCGCACCGGAGACGTCGTGCGGTGGACCGGCAGTTCGCGCGAGGGCGAGCACGGCGTTCTGGAATACATGGGCCGCAGTGACTTCCAGGTCAAGGTCCGTGGTTTCCGTATCGAACTCGGCGAGATCGATGCCGCGCTGACGGCTCACGAGGATGTTCGCTTCGCTGTGACCCTCGGACGCGAAGGTGTCGCGGGAGTCACTGCCCTGGTCTCCTATGTTCAACTCGAAGCCGATGCGAGCTTCGATGCCGAACGCCTCGCTGGTTTTGTCGGTGAATCCTTGCCGAGTTACATGGTTCCGTCGGTCATCATGGCCTTGGACGAGGTGCCGCTGACGCCCGTCGGAAAACTCGATCGAGACGCGCTGCCGGAGCCGGTTTTCGAGGTCCGTGAATTCCGCGCGCCCACAACACCGGTCGAGGAAATCGTCGCCCAGATCATCGCCGATGTTCTCGGGGTCGAGCGGGTCGGACTCGATGACGACTTCTTCGCTCTCGGGGGCAACTCACTCGTCGCCACGCAGGTCACCTCGCGACTGGGCGCCGCGCTCGACACCACGGTGCCGGTCCGCACGTTGTTCGACGTCTCGAGCGTCGAGGCACTCGCCGCTCGCGTGGAAACGCATGCGGGCAGTGGCGGTCGCACAGCGCTCGCCGCGCAGACGCGTCCGAGCAGTATTCCGTTGTCGCTTGCTCAGCAGCG
This sequence comes from Rhodococcus sp. NPDC056743, assembly GCF_042790355.1. Classification (NCBI taxonomy): domain Bacteria; kingdom Bacillati; phylum Actinomycetota; class Actinomycetes; order Mycobacteriales; family Nocardiaceae; genus Rhodococcus; species Rhodococcus sp. NPDC056743. The sequence goes on from NZ_JBHTZI010000001.1 coordinate 987,390, forward strand.
CATGTGGTTCCTCAACCGCTACGACACGGCGTCTGCGGCGTACAACATCACCTTCGCGCTTCACCTGAGCGGAAACCTCGACGTCGCCGCGATGGAAGCAGCATTCGAGGACGTGCTGGCCCGCCACGAGGTTCTTCGCACGGTGTACCCGGACACCGAATTCGGTCCGGTGCAGTCGATTCTCGACGTCGACGACGTCTTCCAGGGTCTCGATGTGGTGTCCGTCGATGCCGCTGAGCTCGACGACGCTATTGCTGCAGTCGGTTCGACCGCCCTCGATATCACCGTGGACGCGCCGATCCGGGTGCAGTTGCTGACGCGGGGTGACACCGAGCACGTGCTGGCGATCATGGTTCACCACATTGCCGCGGACGGTTGGTCGATGGCGCCGTTGGGTCGCGATGTGATGATCGCGTACTCGGCGCGCAAGGACGGGATTGTTCCGCAGTGGCAACCGCTCTCGGTGCAGTACGCCGACTACGCACTGTGGCAGCGTGAGGTTTTGGGCTCCGAGGACGACGCAGCCTCACTGATGTCCCAGCAGATTTCGTTCTGGAGCGAGACGCTCTCGGGTCTGCCGGATCGGATCGAACTGCCTGCTGACCGGGCGCGCCCCGATGTGGCGTCGATGCGCGGCGAACGATTCGCCTTCGACATCGCGCCCGAGTTGCACGTCCGCCTCGACGCCCTTGCCCGGGAGCACAATGCCACGCTGTTCATGGCGCTGCATGCTGCCCTCGCGGTTCTGCTTGCGCGGCTCAGCGGAACGTCGGACATCTCGGTGGGTACTCCCGTCGCCGGCCGCGGCGAGGCCGCACTTGACGATCTGGTCGGCATGTTCGTCAACACTCTGGTCCTACGAACCGCAGTCGACACGTCGGCTCCGTTCACGGAACTGATCGCGGCGTCGAGTGATGCCGCGATCAGCGCATTCGCCCACGCCGACGTGCCGTTCGAGCGGTTGGTCGACGTCCTGGCTCCGGCCAGGTCCCAGGCCAGACATCCGCTGTTCCAGGTGGTTCTCTCGTTGCAGAATCTGGCGCAGACCGAGCTGGAACTTCCCGGCCTGGCCGTCAAGGCAGCCGAGATCGACACGACAACAGCAAAATTCGATCTCGAACTGTCGGTGTCCGAGTCGATCGGAGTGCATGGCGAACTGCAAGGAATCGCAGCGGAGTTCACCTACGCTGCCGATCTGTTCGACCGGGATACCGTCGAGGGCTTTGCCCGCCGACTGGTACGCATTCTCGAATCCCTGGTCGGAGATCCCGCAGTCACCGTGGGTGACATCGATATTCTCGAATCCTCTGAGCGGCTTGCGTTGACCGATGTGCGTGGAGCGCACGGTGTTTCGGGAACACTTGCAGGAATTCTCACCGATGCCGCTGCGGTGAACCCGGACGCGGCGGCTATCCGCTACGCCGGCGAGACGATCACCTACCGTGAGCTCGACGAGCGCTCGTCTCAGGTGGCTCGTGTCTTGATCGGCCGCGGTGTCGGCGCCGAAGATCGAGTGGCGATTGCCATTCCACGATCGGCGGATTCCGTGCTCGCACTGTGGGCGGTCGCCAAAACCGGCGCCGCCTTTGTGCCGGTAGACCCCACCTATCCGGTTGATCGCATCTCCCACATGGTCTCGGATTCCGGTGCAACTGTCGGCCTCACGACGGAAGAGTTCGTATCGGCGCTGCCGGCCGGATCCAACTGGATCACGCTGGAGGGTGCGGGCTCGGCCGAGGAGTCCGGTGCACCGATTCGCGCCGAGGAGCTGCGGGACGTCATCCGGGCGGACAACGCCGCATACGTCATCTACACCTCCGGTACCACCGGGTTGCCCAAGGGCGTAGTCGTCGACAACGCCGGAGTGGCGAATTTCTGTGCTGTGCAGGTCGAACACTACGAGTTGACCGCTGACGCCCGAACCCTGCACTTCGCGTCCCCGAGCTTCGACGCGTCGGTGTTGGAGTTGCTCTTGGCATTTGGCGCCGCATCGACCATGGTGATCGCGCCGACCACCGTCTACGGCGGTGCCGAATTGGCCGAGATCCTGAACTCCGAGGCGATGACGCACGCATTCATCACGCCTGCAGCCTTGGCGTCGGTGGATCCGGCCGGCCTCGATGCCCTCCGAGTTGTTGTCGTCGGTGGTGAAGCAAGCCCGCGGGCTCTGGTCGCCAAGTGGGCGGTACCGCTGCCGGACGGCTCCGTTCGCGGCTTCTTCAACGCCTACGGTCCCACCGAATCCACTGTCGCGAGCAATATCAGCGACACTCTGACGGCCTTCGACCGGATGAACATCGGCGGTCCGGTTCGCGGAATGTCTGCGCGTATCCTCGACGACCGGATGCAGCCGGTCCCGGTCGGTGTTGCAGGAGAGCTCTACGTTTCCGGCGTCCAGGTCGCCAGGGGATACCTGGGCCAGCCCGCACTGACGGCAAGCCGATTTGTTGCCGACCCGTTCGGCGATTCCGGGGATCGCCTGTACCGCACGGGCGACGTCGTCCGCTGGATCGACGGCCGCGCGGTGGAATACGTGGGCCGCAGTGACTTCCAGGTGAAGATTCGTGGTTTCCGCATCGAACTCGGTGAGATCGAAGCAGCGCTGTCCCGTTGTGAGGGCGTCGCACAGGCAGTTGCTCTGGTCCACACGGACGAAGAATTCGGTGATCGACTGGTCGGCTACGTGGTGCCCAGCGCCGGGGCCACCGTCGAACCTGCTGCGGTGATCGATTCCGTGTCGAAGTTCCTCACCGGCTACATGGTGCCCGACGCCGTGCTCGTGCTCGATTCCATTCCGTTGACCACGGCAGGCAAGACCGATACCAAGGCGCTCCCGGCGCCGGCATTTGCGGCCAAGGCATACGTCGCTCCGGTCACTGCAGCTGAATCGATCGTGGCCCAGGTGTTCTCCGAGGTGCTGGGTGTTTCACCCGTCGGCCGCGGGGATGACTTCTTCGATCTCGGCGGAAACTCTCTGGTTGCGACTCGGGTTGCCGCAAGGCTCGGCGAGGCTCTCGACACCGCAGTCCCGGTGCGTGCGCTGTTCGAGGCATCGACCGTGGAGGCTCTGGCTGCTCGACTGGAAGTCCACGCCGGCTCCGGCGCGGTAGCGCCGTTGGTTCCACAGGCACGTCCGGATCGGATCCCGTTGTCGCTTGCGCAGCAACGCATGTGGTTCCTGAACCGTCTCGAACCGGAATCCGCGGTCAACAACATTCCGGTCGCGATCCGTATCGCCGGCGATCTGGACGCGGCCGCGCTGGGCGCCGCTGTGCTCGATGTGATCGACCGGCACGAGGTACTGCGGACCGTCTACCCCGACATCGACGGTGTCGGATATCAAGACATCTTGCCGATTGCCGATGTTGCACTCGATTTGGCGCCCCGGCCGTTGACGGCAGCTGAATTGCCCGCCGCCGTGGCGACGTCTGCGATGGCGGGATTCGATGTCACTGCGGACATTCCGTTGCGGGCGACGCTGTATCGCGTCGACAAGGCTGACTACGTACTTCTGTTCGTCGTTCACCACATCTCCACCGACGGTTTCTCCATGGGACCTCTCACCCGCGACGTCATGGTCGCCTACGAAGCCCGGACTCGCGGCGGTGCTCCGTCGTGGGCGCCACTGTCGGTGCAGTACGCGGACTACACGCTCTGGCAGCGCGAGGTACTCGGTTCCGAGAACGACCCGCAGTCGACGATGTCACGCCAGATCGAATACTGGACCACTGCGCTCACCGATGCTCCGGTACAGCTCGAACTACCGACGGACCGTTCCCGGCCGGCGCAGGCTTCGGGCCGAGGACTTGCTTACACCTTCGACATCGACGCGGCGACTCATCGAGGAATGGCAGAGCTGGGACGCGCCAACGGCGCATCGTTGTTCATGGTCGTACACGCGGTATTCGCTTCGTTGTTCGCTCGATTGGCCGCCACAGACGACGTCACGATCGGCACTCCCGTCGCCGGTCGTGGAGACGCCGCGCTCGACGATGTCGTGGGTATGTTCGTCAACACCCTCGTACTTCGCACCGAGGTCGGTTCCGGCGTTCCCTTCGAGGACTTCCTGGCTAAGGTGCGCGGCACCGATCTGGCCGCATTTGCGCATGCGGATGTGCCCTTCGAGCGGTTGGTCGAGGTGCTCGACCCCGAGCGCTCGAGGGCACGTAATCCGTTGTTCCAGGTGATGTTGGCATTCCAGAACCTGGATCGTGTCGAATTCACGTTGGGTGGTCTCGAGGTCACGACCTTCGAACCGGATTCGGAGAGCGCAAAATTCGACCTGTCGATTACGGTCACCGAACCGGTCGGCGCGACGAATGCCGATGCCGGGCTGCACGTTCAGATGGTTTACGCGACGGACCTGTTCGACGAAGCCACGATTGCCGCCACAGCGACACAGTTCATAGTGTTGGCACAGGCACTGATTGCCGACCCAAGCGTTGTGGCGAGCGATATCGACATTGTCGCCAACTCGGAACGTAGCGTGCTGTCGCGTGTTTCGGCCGGATTGACAGTGCCGTCGGACGACAAGACCTTGGTCGATGTACTCGACCGAGGAGTGGCGAGTTCATCGACTGACGTCGCAGTGGCCAGTGGCGATGTCGCTCTCACCTACGCAGAATTCGATGCGCACGTCAACCGTTTGGCGCGTCAGCTTATTGCCGTCGGTGTTGGTCCCGACTCACGAGTCGCGCTCGTGATGCGCCGCTCGATCCACCAGGTGTTCGGCGTGCACGCCGTGCTTCGCGCAGGCGGAGCCTATGTTCCCGTCGATCCCGAGCAGCCCGCCGAGCGCAATCAGCACATCGTGGCGTCCGCCGCGCCTGTCTGCGTGCTGACTACCGATTCCGAACGTGGCGACGTCCCCGCAGGGTGGCCGGTACTCGGTATCGACACCCTTGACCTGCAGGCTTACTCGTCGTCGCGGATCGGCGACGACGAGCGGCGCGTTCCGCTGCGCCCGGACAACATGGCGTACGTGCTGTTCACTTCCGGATCGACAGGACGCCCGAAGGGTGTCGGCGTCACTCACGCGGCCGTTGTCAGCCAACTGTCGTGGATGCAGGCTACCTACGGCCTTGCTTCGTCAGATGTGGTGCTGTACAAGACGCCTGCCACCTTCGACGCTTCGGTGTGGGAGCTGTTCTGGCCCTTGATGATCGGTGCTCGAATGGTGGTCGCGGAGGCCGGCGGTCACCGAGATCCCGCATACATGAGCAGCGTCATCGCGGCCGAATCGGTGACGGTTGCGCAGTTCGTGCCGTCGGTGCTTGCGGCGATGGCCGATGAGTTCGAGAATGTGCTGTCTACTTCGTTGCGTGCGACGTTCGCGGGCGGCGAGCAGTTGAACAGTGCTCTCGCGGCTAGCTTCCGCGCACTGACCGGCAGTGACGTCCACAACCTGTACGGACCGACCGAAACCACGGTCCAGATCACGAGTCATCGCAGTTCGGATCTCGACGGGGATGTAGTGCCCCTCGGCGCCCCGGCGTGGAACACCGGATTGTGGGTACTCGACTCCAGAATGCTCCAGGTGCCACTCGGTGTCACCGGTGAGTTGTACGTATCCGGTACCCAGTTGGCCCGGGGATACTTCGGCGACGCCGTTCGCACAGCAGAGCGCTTTGTCGCGCACCCGTTCTCGGGTACTGGCGACCGCTTGTACCGCACCGGTGACCTCGTCCGCTGGACGCGCTCCGGTTCGCTCGAATTTGTCGGACGGTCCGACTTCCAGGTGAAGTTGCGTGGCCAGAGGATCGAACTCGGTGAGATCGAAACGCTGCTAGCGGCACAAGACGTTGTGTCTCTTGCTGCTGTCGCGGTCGTAGAGGACACACTCGTCGCGTATGTGGAGCCGACAGGCGGAGCCGTCGTCGATGAGACGGAGCTACGCCATCGCCTCACCGATGCGTTGCCGGGTTACATGGTTCCGGCAGTCTTCATGGTGTTGGCCGCCCTTCCACTCAATGCCAACGGCAAGGTGGATCGGCGCGCATTGCCGACACCTGCTTTCGAGTCGGCAGCGTTCCGTGCGCCAGCCAACGACGTGGAACAGTCTGTGGCGCAAGTATTCTCCGATGTTCTGGGTATTGACCAGATCGGGTTGGACGACGATTTCTTTGCGCTCGGTGGTAATTCGCTGATCGCGACTCAGGTGATGTCGCGTCTGGGGCAAGCGCTGGATACGAAGATCCCCGTTCGGGTACTGTTCGACGCGTCGACTGTGGAAGAACTCGCTGCGCGCATCGAAGTACACGTCGGTGGCGACGGTGCACGAGCATTGACAGCACAGGTGCGTCCCGCTCAGGTGCCGTTGTCGCTTGCGCAGCAGCGCATGTGGTTCCTCAACCGCTTCGACACGGCGTCGGCCGTCAACAACATTCCTGTTGCAGTTCGTCTCACCGGTGAGCTGAAAGTGGATGCGCTGCGTGCGTCGATTACCGATGTCATTGCGCGACATGAGGTTCTGCGCACACTGTATCCGGAAATCGACGGCGTTGGCTACCAGCAGATCCTCTCGCCGGAGGATGCCGCGATCGAATTCGATACCGTGCGAACAAACGAGAGCAACCTTCAATCAGAGCTCTATGCGTTCTTCGCTGAGGGATTCGACGTCACTGTCGAGGTTCCGTTGCGAGCCAAGCTCTTCCACGTTGAAGACGACGAATTCGTCTTGTCCTTTGTGGTGCACCATATCTCCACCGACGGTTTCTCGATGGGCCCGTTGACCCGCGACGTGATGACCGCGTACTACGCGCGTTCGCAGGGCCAGGCCCCGGTGTGGGCGCCGTTGCCGGTGCAGTACGCCGACTACGCGCTGTGGCAGCGCGAGGTTCTCGGCTCCGAGGACGATTCCACATCCGTCATCGCGCAGCAGATCGGGTACTGGTCCAGCTCTTTGACCGACCTGCCCGAGTTGTTGGACCTGCCGAGTGATCGCATTCGGCCCGAGATCGCAACGGGTCGAGGAGCAAACCACACCTTCGCGATCGACCCGCAACTGTGGGCCGACGTGGAAGCAACAGGTCAGGCGGCGGGCGCAACCCCGTTCATGGTTGTCCACTCGGCGCTGGCCGTGCTGTTGGCACGGTTGTCCGCGACAACCGACATCGCAGTCGGCGCTCCCGTCGCCGGTCGCGGTGAAGCGCAGCTCGACGATCTGATCGGCATGTTCGTCAATACTTTGGTGTTGCGCACCGAGGTTGATCCGTCGATGTCGTTCACTGATCTCCTGGCTTCTGCGCGTGAAGTGGATCTGCAGGCGTTTGCTCACGCTGACGTTCCGTTCGAGCGGATCGTCGAAGCGCTCGATCCGACGCGCTCGCAGGCTCATCATCCGCTGTTCCAGGTGGCATTGACCTTCCAGAACCTGGGCCAAAGTGCTCTCGAACTTCCCGGACTCACCGCCGCTGCAGTGGAATTCGATGCTGCACTGGCAAAGTTCGACCTGCAGTTCACTCTCGAAGAGGCCGCTGATGCCGGTATGTCCGGCATCCTGACCTACGCGACGGATCTCTTCGACGCGTCGACAGCGGCAGAGTTCGCTGGTCGGTTCGTGTCCGTACTACGTGGTGTTGTCGCGAATCCGGCTGCTGCCGTGGGTGACGTGGATGTTCTGACCGCCGGTGAGCTGGATCGTGTTCTGGCCTGGAGTGACACGGGTGTCGATTCGGGTGTGGAGTCGACGTTGCCGGCGTGGTTCGGTCGTGCTGCTGCGCGGTTCGGTGATCGGATTGCGGTGCGGTTCGGTGACGAGTCGTTGACGTATGCGGAGTTGTCGGACCGGGCGAATCGTTTGGCGCGCAGGTTGATTGCTCAGGGTTGTGGTCCGGAGACGTTGGTGGCGGTGGCGTTGCCGCGGTCGGCGGATCTTGTGGTGGCGTTGCTGGCTGTGGTGCAGTCCGGTGCGGGGTATTTGCCGGTGGATCCGTCGTATCCGGCTGATCGCGTCGAGTTCATGCTTGCCGATGCTGGTCCGGTGGCCGCGATTTCGTGGTCGGGTCGTGAGTTGGTGTTGCCTGCTGGGTTGCCGGTGATCGATATCGACGCGGTGGATTTGTCGGAGTTTGGTGGTTCGGTGGTGACGGATGCGGATCGTGTGTCGCCGTTGCGTGTCGACAATGTTGCGTATGTGATTTACACGTCGGGTTCGACGGGTCGTCCGAAGGGTGTGCAGGTTCCGCATACGACGGTGGCGAAGTTGTTTGCGAACACCGAGAGTGTGTACGGGTTCGACGAGTCCGATGTGTGGACGATGTTCCACAGTTATGCGTTCGACTTCTCGGTGTGGGAGTTGTGGGGTCCGCTGCTGTATGGCGGCACGTTGGTGGTTGTGGATTATGTGACGTCGCGTTCGCCGGAGCAGTTCTTGGAACTGCTTGCTGCTGAGCGGGTGACGGTGCTGAATCAGACGCCGTCGGCGTTCTATCAGTTGGTCGAGGCTGATCGGTTGGCGTCTGAATCCGGCGGGGCGCCCGAGTTGTCGTTGCGGTGGGTTGTTTTCGGTGGCGAGGCGCTCGAGTTGCGACGCTTGTCGGATTGGTATAGCCGCCGTGGTGACAGTGCGCCGACGTTGGTGAATATGTACGGCATCACGGAGACGACGGTGCATGTGAGCCATCGTGTGTTGGATGCTGCGATGGCGGCGGATGCGTCGGCGAGTGTTGTGGGTCAGGCTATTTCGGGTCTGCAGGTGTTTGTTCTGGATACGCGTTTGGCTCCGGTGCCCGTGGGTGTCGCAGGTGAGATGTATGTCTCGGGTGTGCAGTTGGCACGGGGTTATCTGGGTCAGGCGGGGTTGACGTCGACTCGGTTTGTGGCGAATCCGTTCAACGCCGGTGAGGTGTTGTATCGCACGGGTGACGTGGCTTCATGGAACAGCGCCGGCGATCTGGAGTATCTGGGTCGTGCTGATGATCAGGTGAAGATTCGTGGTTTCCGGATCGAGATCGGTGAGATCGAGGCTGCGGTGCTGGCGGATGTGTCGGTGGCGCAGACGGCGGTGATCGTTCGTGAGGATTCGCCGGGGGATCAGCGGTTGGTGGCGTATGTGGTGCCGGCTGCGGGTGTGAGTGTCTCGGTTGACGAGGTGCGCGCCGGTGTTGGGGCGCTGTTGCCGGAGTACATGGTGCCGTCGGCGTTTGTGGTTCTTGATGCGATTCCGTTGACGGTGAACGGGAAGTTGGATCGTCGGGCGTTGCCGGCTCCGTCGTTGCAGGTTGCGGTGTTCCGGGCTCCGACGTCGGTGGTGGAAGAGGTTGTGGCGCAGACGTTTGCGGATGTTCTGGGCACGTCGCGTGTGGGGTTGGATGATGATTTCTTTGCGCTCGGTGGTAATTCGCTGATCGCGACACAGGTGACGTCTCGGTTGAGTCAGGTTCTGGACGCTTCGGTGAGTGTTCGGGAGTTGTTCGAGGCTTCGACCGTCGAAGGCCTTGCTGCCCGGCTCGGTTCTCATGTCGGTGGCGGTTCACGCGCCGCGTTGACTGCTCAGGTGCGTCCGGCTCAGGTGCCGTTGTCGTTTGCGCAGCAGCGCATGTGGTTCCTCAACCAGTTGGACCGCGAGTCGGCGTCCAACAACATTCCGATGGCGATCACGCTCACCGGAGAGCTGGATCAGGCGGCGTTGTACGACGCCGTCCGGGACGTGCTGAAGCGTCACGAGGTTCTGCGCACGGTGTACCCGGAGGTCGACGGAACCGGTTACCAGCGGATCCTGCCGGCGGCAGCGGTCCCGGTGGACCTTGCTCCGGTGCAACTCGACTCATCCGACGTCGTGGCGGCCGTGACGGACTTCGTCTCGTCCGGGTTCGATGTCACGGCTGAGGTTCCGTTGCGGGCCAAGCTTTTCCAACTCGCCGAGGACACGTTTGTTCTCGCGATCGTGATTCATCACATCTCGACCGACGGTTTCTCGATGGGCCCGTTGATCCGCGACGTGATGGCGGCCTACTACGCGCGTTCGCAGGGTCAGACCCCGGTGTGGGCTCCGTTGCCGGTGCAGTACGCCGACTACGCGTTGTGGCAGCGCGAGGTTCTCGGTTCCGAGAGTGACGCGGAATCCGTACTCGCAGAGCAGATCGACTACTGGGCGAAGGCTCTCGACGGAGTTCCGGACCAGATCACGTTGCCAAGCGATCGTGCACGTCCGGCTGTGTTCACCGGCCGCGGCGCCACCTACAGCTTCCCGATTTCCGCGGATATTCACCGCGGACTGGCTGCTGTAGGGCGCGAGCACCAAGCGTCCCTGTTCATGGTGATGCACTCGGCGTTGGCAACACTTCTTGCGCGGTTGTCCGGCACCACCGACATCGCGGTCGGTACCCCGGTCGCCGGTCGCGGTGAAGCCGAACTCGATGACCTGATCGGCATGTTCGTCAATACGCTCGTGCTGCGCACCGAGGTTGATCCGGGGATGCCATTCCTCGATCTGCTTGCGTCCGCGCGGGAGAGCGATCTCGCGGCGTTCGCGCACGGAGACGTACCGTTCGAGCGACTGGTCGAGGTACTCGATCCTGTTCGCTCGCAGGCTCACAACCCGTTGTTCCAGGTAGCCTTGGCATTCCAGAACCTGGGACAGAATCACCTGACTCTGCCGGGCCTCGAGATCGCCGAGTTCGATATCGCGGAAACTGTAGCCAAGTTCGACCTTCAGTTGACCGTGGTGGAAGCTTCCGACGGACACGGCATGGCCGCGACCTTCACGTATGCGACGGATCTCTTCGACGAGGGGACAGTTGTCTCCTTTGCCGAGCGGTTGACTCGCATTCTCGAAGCCGTTGTCGCAGACGCTGCACGGCCCGTCGGCGACATCAACATCCTCGAGGTGCCTGAGCGTCTCGAACTGACCAGTCGCCGCGCATCTTCGGGCATCGAACCGAAGCCGTTGGCCGACATCCTGTCCGACACCGCGCTGCGGTACCCGTCCAACGAGGCACTCCGCTACCAGGACCGATCGATGACCTACGCCGAGGTCGACGAGTGGTCGTCCCGCCTCGCACGGGTCCTGATCGCTCGCGGCCTGGGCGCCGAAGATCTGGTCGCGGTGTCGATTCCGCGTTCCATCGAATCGGTCCTGCTGGTGTGGGCGGTCTCCAAGACGGGCGCGGCGGTCGTCCCCATCGATCCGCACTACCCGGCCGACCGCATCGCGCACATGGTCTCCGATTCCGGCGTCTCGGTCGGTCTGACCCTCGAAGCCGAACTCGACGGACTCACCACCACCGTCGAGTGGCTGGCCGTCGACAGTGCTGCCTGCTCGGAACTGATGGCAGCACAGGATAGTTCACCGATCCGCGAAGACGAACGTGTGCGCCCCGTACTTCCGGCGCACCCGGCCTGGGTGATCTACACGTCCGGTACTACGGGCTTGCCCAAGGGCGTTGTTGCTACCGGTGCCGGCCTCGCGAGCTTCAGTGCAACGCAGGCACAGCACTACCTCGTGACACCGAGCTCTCGTACGCTGCATTTTGCGTCGCCGAGCTTCGACGCGTCGATGCTCGAGCTTTTCCTGGCCGTCGCTACGGGTGCTGCCATGGTGATCGTCCCGACATCGATCTTCGGCGGCGACGAGCTGACCGCGCTGTTCAAGTCCGAACGCGTCACGCACGCCTTCATTACACCCGCAGCGTTGGCGTCCATGGATCCGTCGGGTCTGAGTGACCTCGAGGTAGTTGGCGTCGGCGGCGAGGCGTACTCACCGGAGCTGATGGCGAAGTGGGCGGATCAGCCGAACCGTCGACGCACATTCCTCAATGTGTACGGCCCCACCGAGACCACCATCGTCACGAACGTCAGTGTGCCGCTCATGCCGGGCGACCGGATGACCATCGGTGGAACTATCGGCGACATGGCCGCGTTTGTTCTCGACACGCGTCTACAGCCTGTCCCCGTCGGTGTTGCCGGTGAACTGTATCTTTCGGGACCGCAGGTCACCCGCGGCTATCATCGCCGCCCGGGACTGAGTGCGGATCGCTTTGTCGCGAATCCGCACGGCCTGCCGGGTGAGCGGATGTACCGCACGGGTGACGTCGTGCGTTGGACCGACCAGTTCGCTGTTGAATATGTGGGCCGCAACGACTTCCAGGTGAAGATCCGTGGCTTCCGCATCGAGCTCGGTGAGATCGACGCGGCCCTGACGGCGCATTCGGACGTAGAGTTCGCTGCGACGATGGGCACTACGCTGGCGTCGGGCGCGCCGGCACTGGTCTCGTACGTGTTTGTCGGCAAGGAATCTGCCGTCAGTTCGGCGGATTTGAGTGAGTTCGTCTCGCGCACCCTGCCGGCGCACATGGTTCCTGCGTCGATCATGGTTCTGACCGACATGCCGCTGACCCCGGCCGGCAAGCTGGACCGAAAGGCTCTGCCGGAGCCGGTGTTCGAGGTCAAGGAGTTCCGCGCTCCCACCACGGAGATGGAACGTATCCTCAGCGAGGTCTTTGCCGACGTACTCGGCCTCGACCAGATCGGCACCGACGATTCGTTCTTCGCTCAGGGCGGCGACTCGATCATGTCGATCCAGTTGGTGTCCCGGGCCAAGGCCCGTGGTGTTCTCTTCACGCCCAAGGACGTGTTCGAGAACAAGACGGTGGCAGAGTTGGCGGAGGTCGCCGTCTTCGGTTCGGACGCCGACGCGATCACTGTCCTCGCCGAGATCGACGGCGGCGGCGTCGGTTGGATGCCGCTCACCCCGATCAAACGATTCATGTTCGAACGGCCGGGCAGTTACCAGCGTTTCAACCAGTTGTTGACGTTGGAATTGCCGCTGGGCATCGACCGTGGCGGCGTTGTCGACACACTGGCCGCCGTCATCGATCACCACGACATGTTCCGCTCGCGACTCGTCGACGATCAGCGTGGTCCGGGTATGGCTGTGTCCGCGCCCGGAACCGTCGATGTCGATGCGTTGGTGCGCCGGGTATCGGTGGATCCTGCGATTGCGGATACTGAGCTGACGGCCATCGCGTCGGGCGCACTCGACGATGCTCTCGGACGACTGGATCCGGCCGCGGGTGTCATGGCTCAGTTCGTGTGGATCGATTTGGGAGAGGCACGCACCGGCCGATTGATCGTGGCCGCGCATCACCTGATCGTCGACGGTGTCTCCTGGCGAATCATCGTGCCGGACTTGATTTCCGCGTGGGCTCAGCGCAGTGGCGGAAGTGTGCCGGTGCTCGAACCGACCGGTACATCCATGCGTACCTGGGCGCACTCGTTGGCTGCGGAATCACGTTCGGAGAACCGCCTGGCAGAACTGGCACGCTGGCGCAAAACACTGTCGACACCCGATCCGATCCTCGGTTCGCGCGCGTTCGATCCGTCTGTCGATGTTGCGGCAACGGTCGAGCGTGTGCGAGTTGAACTGTCTGCAGACGTCACCGAGACCCTGCTGACAACGCTGCCCGAGGTGTTCCGCGGCGGAGCGAACGACGGATTGCTGGCCGGACTTGCTCTGGCACTGGTGCGTTGGCGCCGTGACCGGGGTGTCGACACCGACGCAGCTCTGCTCCAACTCGAGGGTCACGGCCGCGAAGAGGGCGTCGTGCCGGGCGCTGATCTCTCGCGCACCGTCGGCTGGTTCACGGCGGCCTTCCCGGTCGCTCTCGACCTTGCGGATATCGACATCGACGATGCCTTTGACGCCGGAGCCAGTGCAGGAGCGGCGATCAAGGCAGTCAAGGAACAGTTGCTTGCCGCCCCCGACAAGGGTGTCGGCTACGGACTGCTGCGGTACGTCAACGACGACACCCGCGCAGAGCTGTCGAAGCTGAGCGGCGGACAGGTCAGCTTCAACTACCTGGGCCGCATTGTGGCGGAGGATATTCCGGCTGCAGCGCAAGGCCTGGGTTGGATTCCCGCACGCGACTTCTCGGACGTCGCTGCGCCGGAAGACCCGGACATGCCGGCCAACAAGGTTGTCGACATCAATGCCATCGTCAACGACGGCCCCGACGGCGCGGTGCTCGAAGCATCGTTTGCCTTCCCGACCGGATTGCTGAGTGCCACCGAGGTGCAGGCTCTGGCAGACCTGTGGGTTAGCGCACTCACCGCGTTGGCGCAGCACGCGCAGACCGTCGGCGCAGGCGGTCTCACACCGTCGGACGTGCCGCTGGTAACGCTGACTCAGCACGATCTCGACGGGTTCGAGCAGCGCTTCCCCGCGGTCCAGGACGTTTGGCCGCTGGCTCCGTTGCAGTCGGGTCTGCTGTTCCACGCCGTCATGGCCGAGTCGACCGTCGACTTGTACTCCGTGCAGATGGTGCTCTCGCTGTCCGGCCGCGTCGACGCGGATCGCCTCCACGCCGCAGCACAGGCCATCATCGATCGTCACCCGAACCTGCGCACCGCCTTTGTGGTCGACGGAACGGGTACGCCGGTCCAGGTAGTTCTCGGTGACATCGAAGTGCCGTGGCGCGAACTTGATCTCACCACGATCGCCGACAGCGAAGAACGACGCGCCGAGTTGGACCGGGTTCTGATCGAAGACCAGGCGACACACTTCGACATGTCCAACCCGCCGTTGATCAAGTTCACGCTGATCAAGATCGCCGCGAGCGACTACCGTCTTGTAGTGGCAAACCACCACATCATCCTCGACGGCTGGTCGATGCCGCTGCTGCTCCAGACGCTTCTCGGCCACTACGCCATGCGCGGGAACATTCCCGCTCAGACGCGGGCCCTGAGCTACCGGAACTACCTCGCGTGGCTGGTTCAGCAGGATCGCAGCGTGTCCATGGACGCCTGGGCTCAGGCATTGGGCGGCGTAGAGGAGCCGACGTTGTTGGCTCCCACCGTCGCCGGTCAGGAATTCAGTGCGCTGTCGCAGAAGCTGCAGCTCTCGCTCAGCGAATCGGTGACCGCGACACTGACCGGATTGGCGTCGAAGACCGGCGTCACCGCAAACACTATCGTCCAGGCTGCCTGGGCAATCCTGTTGGGACGCATGACGGGTCGCCAGGACATCGTCTTCGGTGCCACTGTCTCCGGCCGTCCGCCACAACTGGACAGCGTCGAGAAGATGGTTGGCCTGTTCATCAACACGCTGCCCGTCCGTGTTCAGTTGGACTTAGCAGAGTCCGTGGAGGCATTGCTCTCACGGGTTCAGATCGAGCAGGCAGGATTGCTCGATCACCACTACCTCGGATTGACCGACGTGCAGAGCGCCGCGGGCGTCGGTGGACTGTTCGACACCCTGGTGATCTTCGAGTCCTACCCGGTCGACCGTGACGGTCTTGCAGCGCAAGCGGAGTTCTTGGACGGCATGGTGATCGACGATGTCGCCTCCGACGATTCCACGAACTACCCGCTCACACTGCTGATCGGTCTCGACGACCAACTGCACCTGACGCTTCGCTATCTACCCGACTTCTTCGACGAGTCGTACGCGCAGGCACTACTGGGCCGCCTCGAGACTCTGCTGACCGAAATCGGTGAAACACCGTCTACTGCAGTCGGTGACATCGAGATCATGACTGCGCCGGAGCGCACCCTGGTGCTCGACACCTGGAATGACACGTCTCGCGGGACTGTGGGTGGGTTGTTGTTGGATGGTTTTGATTCGGTGGTGGGGGTGTGTTCGGGTTCGCGTGCGGTGGTGTGTGGGGATGTGGTGCTCTCGTATGGGGAGTTCGATGAGCGGGTTAACAGGTTTGCGCGGTATTTGATTTCGGTGGGTGTGGGGCCGGAGTCGTTGGTGGGGTTGGCTGTTCGTCGGTCGGTGGATTTGTTGGTGGGGTTGTATGCGATTGTGCGTGCGGGTGGGGCGTGGGTGCCGTTGGATCCGGATGCGCCGGTTTCGCGTAATGAGTATGTGTTGGATTCGGCTGATCCGGTGTGTGTGGTGTCGACGGAGCGGGATGGTTTTGTCGCGTCGGGTCGTCGGGTTGTGTGTGTTGATGTTGTTGATGTGTCTGGTTTTTCGGGTGCGCGGGTTTCTGATGCGGATCGGTTGTTGCCGTTGCGGGCGTCGAATACGGCGTATGTGATTTTCACGTCGGGGTCGACGGGTCGGCCGAAGGGTGTGGCGGTCTCGCACGGCGCGATTGTGAATCAGTTGGAGTTCATGCAGGGCGAGTACCGTTTGTCGGTTGATGATGTGTATTTGCAGAAGACGGCGACGACGTTCGATGT